>NZ_JBQCKK010000001.1:0-17091 GCF_051967035.1 Brevibacillus sp. SAFN-007a
GGGACATAAAAAAATGCTCCTCCTTACAGGGAGACAGTTTTATTATTTCAACTGTCTACTTGAAGGGGAGCATATCACGTTAACCGGGGGGAGGGCGTTTTTTTATTTGAACAACATTGTAAGCAGGCTGTTTTTCGCGTATCACTGTTCCTTTTGGGTAATTTATTTTGCCTCTTTAAGGTTTTTAATCTCTTTGGTTGTTTTCAATAGCGCCTTTAATTGTTCATTCGTGAATAGTGTAATTAGCGAACGAAACTCATTTTCTTTTTGAGCATTCCCAGAAATATTTAAAACTGCAAATATGTCCGTGATTATTTTTTCTCGTTCTTCTTGATCATCACAATCTTCCTGATCATTGTCGATTTTGAGGAGTTTGTTTATGAGGGCATTGTCTTTTTCGACTTGCTGCTTCTGTTCTTCTAATGTTTTTCCATTCAGTGAGCTTAAATAATATTTAATAAACGGCTCCAGGTCTTTCATGTTCATTTACTGATTCTCCTTCTTCTTTATCTATTTGAACAGCTTTTTTATCAGGGCGAATACGTCAAAAGTGGTTCGCTGATAGACCTTGTTGTACGCATACTTTTTCGGATCACGGAGCCATCCCCAGCCGCGGGGCATCTTTACTCCCGCCCGATGGACGACCTGGCGTTTCAGGCTGGTTTTTGCCGAGATCCTCTTTTTTAGGCTTGGTTTCCTCATCCCAAATTTCATCAGTGATCGCCGTCCTCTTTTTCCCACATTGTACCACCTAGCGGGTTTTTACAGAATAAGTATTTGCGTGTTCGTATTTTGTTCGCATATAATCCAAGAACAAACGTTCTAATTTGAAGGGGGACGACGTGGTAAAGGAGTTACAACGCGCCATAGAGCATCAGCAACACATTCAGATCATCTATTTGGGCCGGGGTGGCCAGACAACAATGCGAACCTTGCGACCGCTGGAGGTTATAGGAGAGCGCTTGAAAGCATATTGCCTCACACGTAAGGCACCGAGGGTCTTTGTCATCGACAACATTCTCGCTGTTGCGCCGGTGGTGAGTGGCCGTGCTGTCTGATATCGAGAGAAAAATCCTGCGCGTGATTGCCAACTACTCAGCTGGGAGACGTAGGACGCCAACGGTGGACGAATTGTGCATCAAAACTGGGCGCAATAGAGGGGGCATCATGACGGTGCTTGAAGTTCTTGAGAAGAGGAGTATATCGAGTGGCAGCGATCCGCGCCGGACACCATGACAGTGCTGGAGGCATGGGAACGAAAGGAGCAAGGCAGATGGCAAGCAAGATAGAAAATTCATTTTCGATGCGGTTCGTACTTCCCGAGCAAAGAGAGCTCTACCTGCAGGTCAAGGAAGACGAGAAACTGGTTTCCATGCCTGTAATTGAGCAAGACGAACTGGAGAATTTTCATTATACGATCCGCGATTCCGGGCGGGAGGATTACGCTATCACAGTAACTTGGTGGAGACAAGTGAAAGGCAATCTTGGATCGACCTGTTCCATGTGGGGTATCGTCAAATGGGTTGATCAACAGGGGCGGCGAATCAAGCTTGTAAATGACACAGATGTCCAGTGGATTAACATGGATTGCATCATTGATGTCAGAGCATAAATGCTACGATTTTTGGTCAATGTAGGCCAGCGGGAAACCTCCTTTAAATGTCGAGGAGGTTTTTGTGTTATGGTAATATTGGTATAAGTGAACCAATTGCAAACCATAAGGAGATAACCAATGGCAAAAGATTATGCTGTTTATGTGCGCGTCTCCACTGATAAAGACGAGCAGATCTCATCGATAGAAAATCAAATTGACATATGCAGAAACTGGCTAGAGCGGAACGGATATGAGTGGGATGAAAACTGTGTTTATAAGGATGAGGGGATTAGTGGAACGCTTTTCCTTGAGCGCCCAGCCATACAGTTAATTCTCGAGAAGGCAAGGAAAAAAGAAATAAGCATGGCAGTGTTTAAATCCATTTCCAGGTTGGCGCGGGATCTCAAGGACTCATTAGAAATCCGCGAAGTGCTACAAGGGCATCACGTACGTATTATTTCGGTTGAAGAAGGCTACGACTCAGGAAAAGCCGGTAAGAACGATATGGCATTTGAGCTGTGGAGCCTCTTTGCTGCGCAATATAGCCGGACTCTTTCTGCAGGTGTTTCAGCTGCTCTGGCCGCTAAAGTTCGGCGCGGTGAACACATCGGCAAAACTCCGTACGGATATGACAAAGAAGACGGAAAGTTGATCATCAATCCTGATGAAGCAAAAACGATCCGCCAAATTTTTGAGTGGTATAACCAGGGATGGGGTTATAAGCGGATAGTGAAGGAGCTTAACTCGATGGGAATCCCCCCGAAGTCAGCTCGTGTATGGCAGATTACCTCAATACATCGAATAATTCACAACCCACTGTATTGTGGGGACTTCGTAATGAATCAGTTCGCCAGTGTGAAAATTGGTGGTCACAAAAAACAAGTGAGGAATCCAGAGGAGCAATGGATTATCTTTCGTAATCACCATCCTGAGATTGTTGATCGAGCGACCTGGGAAAAAGCCAATAACAAGGTGGAGAAAACAGTGAGAACGAAGATAACTCCCTGGAATGAGTTCCGCGGGCTCGCGAAATGTGCAGTATGTGGCTCCAATATGGTGATAGTTCAAACATGGAAGAAGAAAAAAGATGGAAGCAGATCAAGCTGGCAGTATCTCAAATGCAGTCAATACCGCAGGGCTGCGCAAGATGGTTGTGTAAATCATGCTCCTATTCGGTACGACGAATTCAGGGCTTTAATCATCAATCAGCTTCAGCAAGAGGGGAACGAACTTCAATTGAACTTTAGCAGCGACTTTGAAAAACGGAGGAATGAAGACCTAACCCTCTTGAAGAAACAATTGCAGCAACAAAAAACGAAGAAAGCCGGACTCCTCGATCTTTATTTAGAGCAGCTTATTGAGAAAACCGAATTTGAAGAGAAACGTCGTGAAATTGATGAGACGATAAAAAGTATCGAAGATCGGATCTACCTTTTAGAGAATCAGGTCAGCGCAGAAAGCAGCATTCGATCCGCAAAAGAAGCATTTAAGGCTTTGAACAATCAAGAACAGGACCTTTATACAACGTTCCAGAATTTAATTAAGAAAATTGTCGTCTACGAAGACGGAACGGTCGATTTAGACCTCACATTTCGTTGATCATTAGTGTTTGTAAAAGGTACGCATAAGGAATGTCATGCAAAAATTAGGTGTCAAAGGTCGATCTCAGGCAGTAGTCGAACTTGTTCGACTTGGTGAACTAGAGATTTGAACCCAGTCCACCCAGCCTCCCTTTTCTTCCCATGGTCGGAAGGGAGGGTTTTTTATTTGGGGAAGGACCGGGCAAAGACTTTCACTCTCTCCTCCAATCAAATGTATCATTTTTGATCGACAATACATGCCCATTAATAGAAACCGTTTCATTGTTGATCCAAACGATTTCAGCTTTGTCTATGCGATAATCCCAATACATATTTTTCCTTTTTCCCGTTTTATTATTTTGAAGCTCGCCTCTCACACAGAGCGCAGTAGTTGCGCCACCATTTACAAGATAGGCATTGACTGTAAATTCCCCGGAAGGAGAGATGGATTGTTCTATCAGAGTACCCTGCGGTAAATGTGACATCGAATAAAAAAAGGGATAGATGAGATAGCCAACAATGCACGCTAGAATAGAAACGATTACGACGATTGACCGCATTAGTGTTTTCTTCAAATAGGAGCACCTCTTGCACCTTTTCTATCATACGCTTGCCTATGAATACGAACAGGAGAGGATTTTGGGAACAGTCATCATCTTATTGCTTTTTCACATAGTGGGGTTCCAAATCAACCAGGCCTCCTAGCAGGATATCTTCGTAGTATAGCTGTTCAGGGGGATGGCCTTCAAATCAATCCGCGCATGCTGTACAGGAATTGGTCTTTCGACTCATAGGGATCGGAAACGGAGTTCATGTATGATGAAGGGATAGGGGCACGTTTGGGGCCGCCAAATGAAAGAGAACCAAGTAGGTGAGGGGTCGCAGCATGCAGGGGAAAAACAAACGTTTCGTAGCGGGAATCGCACTACTGGCTGTCATTGCGTTGGGCATTTGGGGCTATCGCTTGTGGGGGCCGATCACTCTGGCAGAAGGGTACTTGTATGAAGATGACAGCCGGATGGTGTACGCCCGGATCACACGAGAACAGGATCAGGATCAGGTCCACGTAGAGGTAACGTTGTCCAGGATGCTGGTCGAGGATACGATTCCGCGCTTGCAGACAGAGACAAACGTCTGGACAGGGACCATAAAGAGCGATATGTTAACACTTCAAGAGAAGACGACCGGTCACAAGCTCCAGGCCAAGGTGAGCGATAGCGACCTGCTTTTCCAGGGACCACTTGCGCAGGGCGAGCAGACGGAGACCCGGCTTGTGGCCAGCACCAGGCAGACGTACGACGACAAGCTGGCGGCGTGGACAACGCGTGTCGAACAGGAAGCCGAACAGCGGAAAAAAGCAGTGGAAGAGCAGCGGGCCAAGGAGGCCGCTCGCGTCGCGTTCGCCAAAAAAGTCGAGCAGACCAGCAAGCTTACGGCTGATTTGCTGGAGAGTGCCCAATACTTGCAGGAAATCCAGTTCGCGGATGAACTCCGGTTTTCCGAAGACCAGGTTGCCGAACTGCAAGGTCTTTTGGACGAGCTGATTACGTATGCCAAACAGCCGGGGGTAAGCAAAATGGAGTACGATGTGATGGCCGGGACTCTCGGCAGCATGAAGGTGCTGGTCGAGGGGATGAATGCCATGGACAGCACGATCGCGCAAAAGAAAAAGCGGATGCAGGATATCATTACGGTGCTGGAGACGGATATGCAAGACGCGCAGGCCGTGTGGGAGGAGATCAAGGCGAACGTAGCAGACGCGCAAAAGCGGGAAGCAGCGTTGACGGAGGCGGTTCAGGCTGGCTCTGCTGCCGTCGCCCAGGCGAAGCAGCGGCTCGGCACGATGGAACAGGAGCAGGCGCGCGCCCGGTCTACAGCAAGCAACCTCTACCAGAAGGCAGCAGCGATGTTGGAACAGACGAAGGCCAAGTACGGCTACTAGCACGGACAGCGAAAAAGGACAAGCTCAGCTTCCAGGCTGCACAAGGCGGCCGGAAATGAGCTTTTTTTATGCCGAGCAGAAGGGCCGAGCTGGCTGAAGCCGTGTACGCAGAAGAGCGGAAGACGTGTGCGCTATAGGGGGGATGGCTCCGCCAACAGCTTGGCGTGGAGCAGCCAAGTTTTCTGATGAGATTTTAGGGTTTTCAGATCGGTTTTCTTCCCTTATGCTTAATTGTATACATCTGCGATTGTGCTTGGTTCGGCAGATTCGGATGGACCAGATTCGTTTCCAGGAGAAGGGCAACTACGGCTGTGCCAAGCCATGAGGGCAGCCAGGTTTTCCAAGGGAGGGTTTTATGAACGTCTACGAAAATATAACAGAGCTGATTGGCAACACGCCGCTCGTTCGCCTGAACCGGATGGTCCCGGCGGGAGCGGCGGAGGTATGGGTGAAGCTTGAAAAATTCAATCCGTCCGGAAGCGTCAAGGACCGGGCGGCGTACAACCTGATTGCCACAGCGGAGCAGGCGGGCTTGATCCGGCCGGGGGATACGATTATCGAGCCGACGAGCGGAAACACCGGGATCGGCTTGGCGATGAATGCAGCTGCCAAAGGGTATCGGGCGATCTTGGTCATGCCGGATAACATGTCCAAAGAGCGAATCAACATCTTAAAAGCGTACGGGGCAGAGGTGGTACTGACGCCAAGCGAGCTGCGGATGCCGGGAGCGATTGCCAAGGCCCAGGAGCTGCAACGGGAGATTCCGCGCAGCTTCATCCCGCAACAGTTCGAAAACAAGGCGAATCCCGATATCCACCGAATCACGACTGCCCGCGAAATTTTGGCGCAGACCAATGGACAGCTCGATGCGTTTGTGGCAACGGCAGGCACAGGCGGAACGATTACGGGAACAGGCGAAGCGTTGCGCGAGCAGCTGCCGGAGCTGTACATCGCGGTGGTGGAGCCAAAAGGCTCGCCTGTACTGTCCGGTGGCCAACCAGGGCCGCACAAGCTCGTTGGCACAAGCCCGGGTTTCATTCCGCGTATTTTGAATACGGACATCTACAACGAGATCATCCAGATCGCAGATGAGGAGGCGCTGGACAGCATGCGCAAGCTCGCTGCGCTGGAAGGGATTTTGGTCGGTCCATCGTCAGGAGCATCGGTGTTTGCGGCTGTCGCTATCGCCAAAAGGCTGGGCGCCGGCAAGCGGGTCGTCTGCATTGCGCCGGATACAGGGGAACGGTACTTGAGCATGAATCTTTTTTAAAGGCAGGCAGCAGAAAAGCCCTGCCTTTTTCAGTGCCCCATGCTGACGCTGGGGCATGTGTGGGCGCCCGAAAGCAGTGATTCATCTCTTTCGCGAAGCGTGAAGGAAGCAAACGTTTTCTCGCCACGATCGGCGGCCATATGACAAAAAATTCGTGCTCATTCGACAAATTTCTACCAAAACCTCCTAGGACTTTTGGCGGTAGCTGTCTTGTCAGCAATCTTTCTGCGCTGTCTATCAGACAAGGATAAGCACAAAAAATGGAAGAGCGCAGACATGGGCAATCTGGGTCAGATGGATCAGGAGAAAAATCCGTTTGGCGCAGGAAGGATTTTCTGTCGAAAGAAATTTTTTGGCTATGAGACAAAAACATGCAATAATTGTGAATAGTCGGAACTAGGGGAATCAGGATCGTCCGTCCGGCCAAACCAATAGATAGAAAAAGAGGGTGAACGGCAGTGAAGAAGGGCAAGAAGCTATTATCGATTTTATTTTCGTCATCACTCGTGCTGAGTGCATTTGCGGCTGCGCCTGCTGCGGGATTGGCCAAGTCGAAGGAGGACAAGCAGACCTTGGAGGTGGACTTGTCCACAGTCAATACCGACCGCTTGGTAAAAGGGCTGATGGAGCAAGGCATCATTGATGAGGACGCCGATCAGGAAGAAATTCAGGAAGCTTTGCTCGATTACCTCAAGGACAAAAAAGTGCCGCATGGCATCGACAACACCTCGTCCTTCGGGAAAAAAGCGGAGAAATCCCAACTGGCAGCTTTGTCGGAGGCGGCAAAGCGGGTCTCAGAGGTCGAGGATGCGGATGAAAGCGAACTGCGCGCCTCCAAACGAGTACATACCGATAATATTGTGGTTGCGCTCGTGGAATTTCCGGATCGGGAGCACAACCAGCTGCCCAAGGTGAACGATACGCTCTGGACCAAGGACTTCAACGAAAAGCACTACCGCGATATGCTTTTCAATCAAAAGGGCTATACGACGCCAGAAGGCACCAGCATGACGACGATGGCGGAGTATTACTATTTGCAATCCGGCAGAAGCTGGACGGTAAATGGCGTCGTCACTCCTTGGCAAGTGGCTGAAAAGAGCTACAAGTATTACGGCGGAAACAATTCCAGCGGCAACGACGCAGCACCGCGCGATCTGGTCGAAGAAACGCTGGAAGCTGTAGGCCAGGCGATTGCGGGCAAAGAGGAAGACTACGACCAGCGCGACCCGTACGACCTAGATGGCGATGGCGATCTGATGGAGCCGGACGGCATGCTGGACAACCTGATGCTGGTTCATGCCGGTATCGGTGAAGAGACGGGCGAAGATGCAGACGCAATCTGGTCGCATCGCTGGACGTTGAAAAAGCAAACGGAAATCCCAGGTACCAGCCTGAAAGCCTTCGACTATATGATTCAGCCCGAAGACGGCGCGCCTGGCGTTTTCGCGCACGAATACGGACACAACCTCGGACTGCCGGATTTGTATGATACGTCCAGGGAAGGGCACGACTCGCCAGTAGGTGCGTGGTCCTTGATGTCTTCCGGCAGCCACACCGGTAAAGTTTTCCAAACACAACCAACCGGACTGGATCCATGGTCCAAGATGATGCTGCAAGAAATGTACGGCGGAAAATGGATTTCGCCGCGCGTGATCGATTATACCGATTTGAAAAAGAAAAAGCAGTCGTTCGGCCTGATCGACGCTTCCAGCCAGGAGATGGGTGGAAAAGTAATCAAGCTTAACATGCCGCAGGCTGAAAAAGAACCGCCGACTCAGCCGAAAGACGGGGCTTACGCCTACTTCTCCGATGAAGGCGACAACCTGGATACGAAAATGGTGTCAGATGTGATCGATTTGACCGGGGCCAGCTCAGCGTCCATGAGCTTTGACTCGTGGAGAGCGATTGAAACCGACTACGACTACCTGTACGTCAACGTGATTGACGAGGATACAGGAGAAAGCCAAACCGTAGAACAATATGACGATGTCACAAAAGGCTGGGAAAAGGAAGTAATCAGCCTGAACGATTTTGCTGGCAAGAAAATTCGCGTGGAGTTCAACTACGTGACGGATGTTGGCTTGGCGATGCCTGGCTTCTACCTCGACAACTTTGAAGTGGAAGCGGATGGCGAGGTCATTTTCGCCGACGATGCCGAGGGCGACCAGAAGTTCGAACTGGATGGCTTCATTCACTTCGACGGCAATGGAAAAATGTACGACACGTACTACCTGATCGAGCTGCGCTCTCATGAGGGCGTAGACGCCGGACTGAAGTATTTCCGCCGCAACGATACGTTCTTCTCTTACGACCCAGGCATGGTGATTTGGTACTACGACGGCCGTTACGGCAAAACGCAGGACAACAACACAAGCCAGCATCCGGGCTACGGCATGCTCGGCGTCGTCGATGCGCATCAGGAAGTGCGCTACTGGAACAACGACGAAGGAAACAAAGACGCGATTGCCGATTCCCGCTACCAGGTGAACGACGCGGCATTCAGCCCGAACAAAACGTCTGGCATGAACCTCGATTACATTTTCGGTACGATGAAGTACGCACCGCTCAAAGGTGTGACTACCTTTGACGACAGCGACGATTACACGATGCCGGAAGTGCCGGAGGTCGGAAAAATCCTTCCGGAAATCGGGCTGCAAATCAAATTGAAGCGAGTAACGAAGAAGTTCACGGACGCATCAGTTGAACTGTCCTTGAAAAAATAAGCAAAGGGAAAGACGCCTGTCAGCGCTCAGCTGATGCCAGGCGTCTTTTTTTGCGGGAAAAGGAGAAGCGTGTCCTGCCGGACGGTGGCAAAAGGCGCGGGATGGTGGTGTGGCTGGGAAAGGCGGATGCGCGCCTGCTGTTTTGGCGTTCAGCCGGAGCGAGGATGTTCAAAGGCTTCCAGGCTTTGGCGCAAAAACTGGTTGCGCTCCTCGATGAAGGCGCAAATAAATGCAGGCTCGGTGGCAAAGGTGGCGAGGACGTCTTGTTTGTAGGGGTCGAGGGAAACAAAGGGGCGCAAGGTGTCATGCAAGGCGAGGATATGAGGCCGCAAGTGCGCCACGGTAAAGGTCGTGTCGAGGATGGACCGGAGCAGTCGGACATACTGGGCGCGAAACACCGGGACATCCAATAGGCGTGCCGTCAGCGTATTGAAGCCTTGGATACGCAGATTTGCCGGAGCGAGCACGTGCCCATTCACATCGCGTCCCCACGTCGCCTCGTAATCCCAGGGGATGATGAAAAAGCGCTTGTTTTCCCCATGGCGGTATAACGCGTAGTTGTGGAGAAAGCCGTCGAGATTTTGCGTGCAGACCGCACCAGCCAGCCAGCGTAAATATTGGGGGATGTCGACCCACTTTTCGATGACGTGGGCAAACAGCGCTGGTGGTGTGGCGTTAATTCGAAAAATCAGTTCGCGCAAATCCCCGTCGTCTGCTGCCGTACCCAGCTTCCGTTGATACCCGGCTTCCAGCGCTGCTTTTGCTTCGGTGGTTTTGGGGCGGAACAGGGAGAAATTCGCATGGGCGTTCACCGCATAGTAGATCGGGCCAGCGGGCAGGTTGCGGGCAGCGAGGAAACGATCATCTACCGCCTCGATTTTGAGATAGATTCCGAGGCATTCGTCATTGAGATAGAGGAGGACGTGCTCGGTTTGCGGCGCGAAAGAACCGATTTGGGTGAAAAAATCGAACGAAAGCTTGTTGCGCATGTAGGACGGATCGACGAATTCGGCGTTGAGATGGAACTCGCGCGCCCCTCGAAACAGTTGGGGAGGCACGATTGTAATCTGAAAAGACTTCTTGGCGAATTGGCGCGTGTGCGCACCCCGGTAGGCCAATTCAATTTGATAGAATTCGCCGTGAAAGCCAAGCGTGGCAGGGATGCTCCTGTGCGCTTTTACGTCTTCATTCAGTTGGTCAAGAAGCCGGGAATCGCAGCGTAGGTGATAGGCAGGGATGCGGGCATCGCTAGTCAACATGGAGGGAATTCACCTCGTAAAAACAGTCTCTCCTATCCTATTTCGCAGATCCGGACTTGGTTACTTTAATAGGTAACAGCTTGTTTTCTATTTGCCTATGGCATGTCTCACTCTCGTTCATAGGATACAGTATCTTCAAATAAAGGAGTGAAACCATGCGTTATCATGGCAAGAAGGATGTAGAGAAAATCATTGAGCAGCTCAAGGAGAACCCGGAGCTTTACGCGTATTTGCAGCAAGGCTCTTGCGGCGGTTCGGGCAGTTCGGGCAGTTCGGGCAGTTCAGACTCTTCCGGTTCGGACAGCTCAGCGTCCTCAGGCGGGGATGAAAGCGGCAGGGGAAAGAGGGGACCGAGGGGGCCAAGAGGGCCAAGAGGTGAGCGAGGTCCGAGGGGATTCCGAGGTCCCCAGGGTCCGACAGGCGATCCAGGCCCGCAGGGTCCGGTGGGTCCGGTGGGTCCGCAGGGTCCGGTGGGTGAACAAGGCCCAGCAGGTCCGCAGGGTCCAGTGGGCGAACAAGGTCCAGCAGGTCCCCAAGGTCCGGTGGGTGAGCCAGGTCCGGTGGGTCCGCAGGGTCCAGTAGGTGAGCAAGGCCCAGCAGGTCCGCAGGGTCCGGTAGGTGAACCAGGTCCAGCAGGTCCGCAGGGTCCAGTAGGTGAACAAGGTCCAGCAGGTCCGCAGGGTCCAGTAGGTGAGCCAGGTCCAGCAGGTCCGCAGGGGCCGGTAGGTGAACAAGGTCCAGCAGGTCCGCAGGGTCCGGTGGGTGAGCAAGGTCCAGTGGGCGAACCAGGTCCAGCAGGTCCGCAGGGTCCAGTAGGTGAGCCAGGTCCAGCAGGTCCCCAAGGTCCAGCAGGTGAGCCAGGCCCAGTAGGTCCCCAAGGTCCAGCGGGCGAGCCAGGTCCGCAGGGTCCGGTGGGCGAGCAAGGTCCAGCAGGTCCGCAGGGTCCGGTAGGTGAACAAGGTCCAGCAGGTCCCCAAGGTCCGGTGGGTGAACAAGGCCCAGCAGGTCCCCAAGGTCCAGTAGGTGAACAAGGTCCAGTAGGTCCTCAAGGCCCTCCAGGCCCCGCAGGAAGCAGTTGCTTTGCCTATTACTTCAGCAACTCCTCCCAATTGCTGTCGATCTTGACATCCACCCTGGTGAGTTTCGAGATAGACGGCCCTTCCAATGGGACATGTATCACCCGTGTTGCCGGAGAGGACAATCAATTTTTGGTCAATGAGGCAGGGGTGTACCAGATCACGTATGAGTTGAACGTTCAGGAAGCGGGGAGGTCATTTGCGCTGTTTGCAAATGGAGTGCTCTTGGCCGGTACCACCTATGGCGAAAACTCTCAAGGCTTGCTCACGGGACGCGCCATTGTCACCCTGTTCGAAAATGACGTCGTCACGCTGCAAAATCTGAACGGTGAGGCAACACTGAACGGGTCCGTAACAGGTTTCGGAGTGGTCAGTGCTTCGATCATCTTTGAACAATGGACGACTGCCTGATCGGCAGCGTAACAAGCGACAGCACGAAAATCATGCGAAACCCACCCGGTATAAGGGGGGGTTTTCTTTCATTCATGAAGGCGTTTGTTTTTTTGTGAAAACGAGAGACGATAGACCGCTCGTTTCAGGTCTAAGCCTGCCTTTCTCGCAATAGGTTAGTAACAACGAACAACGAGCTGCCCGAAATGAATTGCGCGAAAGAAAGACAACCTTTGGACGAAAAAAAGCGAGCCCGCGCCCGGCAGCAAGGGGGGATTGTTCATGCTGCACATCGTAGCTTGTATCAAGCAGGTGCCGGACACGAAGATCATCAAGATGAATCCGAAAACCAACACAATGGATCGTGCCAGCGCACCTGCGATTCTCAACCCGTATGACGCACATGCAGTAGAGGAAGCAGTCCGTTTGAAAAAGCGGTATGGAGGCGTGGTGTCGGTGGTGACCATGGGGCCGCCGCCAGCAGTAAAAGCCATTCGCAAATGTGTGGAGATCGGCGCAGACGCCGGTTACCTGGTGACGGACCGCGCGTTTGCCGGGGCGGATACGCTGGCGACGAGCTATGCCATCACCAAGGCGATCGAGAAAATCGCGGAGACACAGCCCGTTGACCTGGTCATCTGCGGGAAAATGACGATTGACGGCGATACGGGACAGGTCGGTCCGGGAGTGGCGAGAAGACTCGATATTCCTCCGCTCACCAACGTAAAAAAAGTGGTCGAGGTCAACAAGGAGCAAGGCTTCGCCATCGTGCATCGCAAGCTGGAAGACGGCTATGAGGTTGTCCAGTCTACATTGCCCTGTCTGTTTTCCGTCGAAAAGGAGATCAACGAGGTGCCGTACTCGCCACTGCCCAATATGTTGCGGGCGGCCCGGTACAATCCCGTTGTCTGGTCGGTGAACGACCTCGGAGACATCGACCGGAGCTTGCTTGGCCTGAAAGGCTCGCCGACGATAGTGGCGAAGGTATGGCCGCCGGAAAAGCCAAAGGGAGGGGAAATGCTGGAGGGTACCCCGCAGGAGCAGGTTGCGCGCTTGATGGAAATCCTTCGGGGAAAACAGGCGTTGTTTTGCGTGAAGGAGGGGCAGACATGAATCTGGACGATTATCGGGGCATCTGGGTCTATCTGGAGGCGCGGGAAGGGCGGATTGCTCCCGTGTCGCTCGAATTGCTCGGGGCTGGCCGGCAAATGGCGGACAAACGGGGCGTGCCGCTCGCAGGTCTGTTGATCGGGGAGGGCGTGACGGAGCTGGCGCCAACCGCTTTTCCGTACGGGGCGGATCAGGTGTACGTCTACGACGACCGCATCTTTGCCGATTACCGCACGGAGTCGTACATGCGCGCCGTGATCGAATGCGTGCAGAAGCACAAGCCGGAAATCATTTTGTACGGAGCGACTTCGACGGGCAAAGATTTGGCGAGCGCCGTCGCGACCGACCTGGAGACCGGGCTGACGGCCGATACGACGATGCTTGACGTCAATGCGGAGACAGGGTTGCTCGAAGCCAGCCGCCCGGCGTTTGGCGGAAACATCATGGCGACGATCTTGTGTAAAAAGCACCGCCCGCAAATGGCGACGGTCCGCCCCAAAGTCATGAAGGCGCTTGAGCCTGATCCCAGCCGAACAGGCGAGGTGATCCGCGAGAGCATCCAGCTTGCGGAAGAGGACATTCGCACCAAAGTATTGAAAATCGTGCGGGAAACGCGGAAAAAGGTCAGGCTGGATGAAGCGGACATCATTGTAGCGGGAGGAAAAGGACTGGGGAGCAAGGAGGGCTTTGCCCTCATCCATCGTTTCGCGGAAGCCATCGGGGCAACGGTTGGGGCGAGCAGGGACGCCGTGGAGGCGGGATGGATCGATCATGCCCATCAGGTCGGGCAGACAGGGGTGACGGTGACGCCGAAAATTTATTTCGCCATCGGGATTTCCGGCGCGATCCAGCATCTGGTTGGCATGCGCAACTCCGGACTGATTATTGCGATCAACAAGGACCCGAACGCGCTGATTTTCCAGGCTTGCCACTACGGGATTGTAGGCGACGCCTTTGAAATCGTGCCGCTGTTGATGAAAGCGTTCCAAAAAGAGCCGGACAGGGAGGTTACGTATGGCTGAAAAATTTGACGTGATTGTAGTCGGTGCAGGTCCGGCCGGAACCGCTTGCGCCTACACGCTGGCGAAGGCTGGCGTCAATGTGCTGTTGATGGAGCGCGGCGAATACCCGGGGTCGAAAAACGTGATGGGCGGGGTGCTGTACCGCAAGACGATGGAAGACATCATCCCCGGATTTTACAAGGAAGCGCCAGTCGAACGCCCCATCGTCGAACAGCGCTTCATGATGCTGGATAAGCAATCCGCCCTCACCTTCGGCTACAAAGGTCTGGAGTGGGCGCAGGAGCCGTACAACAACTTCACGGTGCTGCGGGCCAAATTCGACCAATGGTTTGCAGATAAAGCGGTGCAGCAAGGGGCGCTTTTGCTCAACGAGACGGTGGCTTTATCCTGTATCGTCGAGGACGGCAAAGTGGTCGGGATCAAGACGGATCGCCCAAATGGCGACGTCTATGCCGATGTGGTCGTCCTCGCAGACGGGGTCAATTCGCTTTTGGCCAAATCGCTCGGCTTTCACAAGGAGTTTCGGCCGGACGAGGTCGCGCTTGCCGTCATGGAAGTGCTCAAGCTGGATCGCAAAATCATCGAGGACCGCTTCAATCTGGAAGGCGACCACGGCTGCACAATCGAGATTTTCGGAGACTCCACCAAAGGGATATTGGGCACAGCCTGGCTGTACACAAACAAGGACAGCCTGAATATCGGCGTGGGTACGATGCTGTCCGGGCTGATCAAGCACAAGATCAAGCCGTATGAGCTATTGGATTACGTCAAGAACCACCCGATGATTCGCCCGTATCTGCAAGGCTGCGAGCAGCAGGAGTATCTGGCTCATCTCATCCCGGAAGGCGGCTATCGCTCCATGCCTAAAGTCGTCGGCAACGGCGTTATCGTCGTGGGCGACGCCGCTCAGCTTGTCAATGCCATTCATCGCGAAGGCTCCAACATGGCTATGGCTTCCGGGGTGATGGCGGCGGAAACGATTTTGACAGCCAGAGAAGCCGGGGATTATTCGGAAAAAATGCTGGAGTCGTACCGGACCAGTCTGCTGAACAGCTTTGTCGGCCAGGATTTGAAAAAGTACAAGGATGCCACGCATCATTTTGAAAAGTCTCCGCACTATTTCGAGCAGTATATCCCGCTGATGAACCGGGCGGCCAGTCAAATGTTCACGGTAGACGGCAGCTCGAAGTGGAGCAAGCAGAAAAAAATATGGAGGGATCTGGGCAGTGCCAGGGACAAGTGGAAAATGGCTCGCGATCTGATGAATGCATGGAGGGTGATGAAATAATGACGCAAATACCCAAAGGGCAATCGATCGAGGAAAAGCAGTATCTGGTTCGCTTCAAGGCTGACACACAGTCGCATCTGCACGTGCTGAGCGCGGATGTATGCGCGACGCAGTGCCCGGATAAGCTCTGTACGATCTTCTGTCCGGCGGAGGTGTACAAATGGGAAGAAGTGCGGATGCACGTGGGATATGAAGGGTGTCACGAATGCGGAAGCTGCCGCATCGGCTGTCCTTACGAGAACATCAAGTGGGAGTATCCAAAGGGCGGCCACGGGATTATTTTCAGACTCGGATAATGGGCGGCGATACCGGTGATACAAGTAGGCGATGGGGTCGTATTTGTGAAGGATGGTGCCAGAGGTATCGTCATCAACATCGACCAGGAACGGTGTCAGGTGTTGTGGGAGGATGATTTTGTCAGTTGGGAACAGCGGGAATGGCTGATTGTCACGACAATAGAACAGACAGAACGGCGGGAGCGATGACCCCGCCGTTCTGTCTGTTTTTTTATTCAAGCTGGAGAGGGCAGGAAAAGGCCCTCGACCCCCAAATGCGGTAACATCCGAGTGCAGGCTTTGGCGAAGCAAGGGAGACGATAAGGTAGGCCGCTTCCGGGTAGTTGGCGTTCGCGATGTCTTCCCGGGACGGAACAGGCGGAGCGGTTGGATGGGAATGATAGATTCCAACCAGATTCTCCCCCCGGGAAGCGATTTTTTGCAGCACCTTCTGAATTTGCCGCGTGCTCATGGCAAAAGCGTCGGGTCGCTTCCAAATGTTTTCCATCCGCCAGATGGTTTGGGCGCTGCCGTTTCTTCCCGAAAGCAAGCCGCATGCCTCGTACGGTTTTTCTTCCTGGCAATGCCGGATCATTTCATCCCACACAGAACGGGTCATGGAAAAGGGGGCTTTTATTGCATTAGCCTTGCCAACGCCTGCCGCAGCATCCCCCGGTTGTTTTCGATTGAACATAGGGTTTTACGTTATGCACAGGCCCGGATTTTGGCAGTGGCGATGGCGGCATGCCCAACGGACGCAAGTCTTGGCGAACAGGGCGTTGCTGACGCTGATTGTATAGTGCGCGGAGTTGATCTGGTGTCATGGATATCCCTCCCTTTCTGTACTCTACTATGTTTTATTCAGCAAGGTGTCGAGAGGTAACGGCTATTGCACATTGGGGCGGGTTACTTGAACGGGTTGAATGTGTTCCCTTGCTGCGTGTGCGGCGGCATCTGGAACGGCACGGGGGCAGAAGAAGAGGCCGTTCCCGTCGTATGGCTACTGCTCGGCAGTTGGTTCAGCGCCTTGTTCGCCCGCGCTTCTTTTTGGCTGAAGTCCTTTATGGCTTGTCTGTATTTCTCCTCTTTCTCCTGATGCTCCTTGACTAGCTGTTTCAGTCCGGTGACTGTTTTTTTCAAGACAAGCTCCTGGGTGGTGATTTGCTCCAGTTGCTTTTCTTTTTCTTTCAGTTGCTGCTTAAACGACTGGATGGTATCTTCGAGGCGCTTGTTCCAACTGCTCTCATCCGTCTGCTGCTGGGCCAGTTTGCCTTCGGCGGCACGCAGCTGCTGAAGCGTCTGGTCGTGCTTGTCGGTCAATTCCTGATAGCGTTGGTTCGCTGCCAGAAGTTCGGCGTCTTTTTGCGCAAGCGTCTGTTTCCACGCTGCCTCCTGCTGCTCCCAGCGCGTGATGCTCGCTTCAAGCTGTTGCTGCTTCGCCAAAAGCGTGGTCTCGTGCTCGCGAGCGGCTTCGAGTTGTTGGGTAGCGGCTTCGAGCTGCTGGGTTGCCGTCTCCAGTTGGCGGGTCGTGGCATCGAGCTGCGAAGAGGTGCTTTGCAGTT
>NZ_JBQCKK010000001.1:17191-17790 GCF_051967035.1 Brevibacillus sp. SAFN-007a
TCCCAATGCGTGATGCTCGCTTCGAGCTGTTGCTGCTTCGCCAAAAGCGTGGTCTCGTGATCGCGAGCGGCTTCGAGTTGTTGGGTAGCGACTTCGAGTTGTCGGGAAGTGGCTTCAAGCTGTTGGGAAGCATCCTCGAGCTGCTGCGAAGCGGTGTCCAGCTGTTGAAGCGTCTGGTCGTGTTTGTCGCTCAGCTCCTGATAGGCGAGGCGAGCGGCTTGTAGCTCGGCGTCTGTTTGTTCCAGCTTCTCTGTCCAGACCAGCTCCTGCTGCTCCCAATGCGTGATGCTCGCTTCAAGCTGTTGCTGCTTCGCCAAAAGCGTGGTCTCGTGATCGCGAGCGGCTTCGAGCTGCTGGGTTGCCGTCTCCAGTTGGCGGGTCGTGGCATCGAGCTGCGAAGAGGTGCTTTGCAGTTGCAAGCTCGCGTCTTCCAGTTGCTTGCTGTTTTCAGCGAGCTGCTGCGAAGTGGTGTCCAGCTGTTGCAGCGTCTGGTCGTGTTTGTCGCTCAGCTCTTGATAGGCAAGGCGAGCGGCTTGCAGCTCGGCGTCTGTTTGTTCCAGCTTCTCTGTCCAGACCAGCTCCTGCTGTTCCCAATGCGT